>NZ_JBSHLH010000001.1:0-40023 GCF_053644255.1 Sphingobacterium sp. NPDC055431 | reverse complement strand
GTGACAGGGCGATCAATACCAAATATCAACCAACATCAATGCACGAAACAATCCCCTTTAGGGTGGCATGGTAATCAATAACATTTATCCATCAATGGCAAGTAGAAAACCCCGTTAGGGGTTCAATTATTTTAGCCAAAATTCCATCCATCCACCTCACCCCTCTGTTATTACCCTGCCCAATGAAAACCGCTAAAATATAGCTTCTAATCCTGCTTCTTGTTATGATAACTAACTTCAATCTGGGGATTTATTTTCAGGAGGGCATTGACAACTTCCTCATTATCTATTGGCGAGATATAGACCTCTTCATATTTATCATAATAGATAATCAGGCCTTTCATGGCGGTTGCTGGTTTCATACCGCTATATAAATTTTTGCCAACCTCAATGCGCCTAATCGATTTGACCTTGACCTTTCCAAAAAACACTAAGCAGCGATATCTTAAATATTCAGAATCGATATTATAGGAGGTCGTGAAATAAGTAATCAGATAAAAAACGAGAACGCAGGCTACTAAGGTTGGAAGGACTGTCAAATACTTTGACAAGGGTGCTTTCGATATAGCCAAAATCCCCGTAAACATTGGTATTAAGATTGCAAAAAGGATCAGGAGGTAAAAATTATCCCATTTGGATTTATAAGTAGCCATTCCCTAAAATAACAAAAGCTTCCAATATTTGGAAGCTTTTGTTTGGAGCGAAAGACGAGATTCGAACTCGCGACCCCAACCTTGGCAAGGTTGTGCTCTACCAACTGAGCTACTTTCGCTTGAAGTGCTACAAAAATACAATAATACTTGATTCTTGTCAACATTAAGCGTGATATTTTTGCAAATAATTGTGAAATTATAGCGTGGCCATGATAGCATCCACACAATTCATTCCATCAATCGCGGCAGATACAATTCCACCTGCATAACCAGCACCTTCTGCACATGGGTATAAACCAGCGACTTGCGGATGTTGCAAACTATCTTTATCTCTTGGAATGCGTATCGGTGATGATGTCCTGGACTCTACCCCTACCAAAATTGCTTCATTACTATAATACCCTTTCATCTTCTTTCCAAAGATCGGTAATGCCCCTTGTAATGCGGTATGCACAAATTTTGGCAACACTTCACGCAGATCTACCGAACGTGTTCCGGGTTTATAGGAATTCTCGGGAAGATCAAGGGAAACTTTGTTCTGTACGAAGTCCACCATTCGCTGTGCTGGGGCAACGAGATTGCCTCCGCCCAGTTGAAAGGCTTTCTGTTCAATATGTCGCTGAAAATCCAATAGGGCAAACGGATCTTGATCTGAACCCACAACATCCTCCAGGTTAATCTGGATAACGGTACCTGAATTGGCATGCGGATTATTTCTTTTGGAAGGAGACCAGCCATTTACCACGATTTCATCCTGATCGGTGGCACATGGAGCGATTATACCTCCGGGGCACATACAGAATGAAAACACACCGCGGCCGTCCACTTGTTCGACCAGACTGTAATATGCAGGCGGAAGGTTCTCCGGACGGATGGAGCAATGGTATTGGGCTGAATCAATGACCGCTTGGGGATGTTCGATGCGAACACCCAGGGCGAAAGGTTTTGCTTCCAACAGCCAATTTCTTGAACGGAACAGCTCAAAGATATCGCGTGCGGAATGGCCCGTTGCGACGATCACATGATCTGCTTTTATGATCCCTTCACTTTCGGTCTTAACCCCTTCTACCTTGCCGAACTGCTCTAATATATCTGTGACTTTACAATCAAAATGAACCTCACCGCCCATTTCAATGATTCTTTCACGGATACTCTCAATGATATGCGGCAATTTATTGGTTCCAATATGCGGTCGGGCATCTACTAAGATGTCCTCGGTTGCACCATGTTCCACAAAGATGGAAAGGACCTGTTGCACATCGCCACGTTTATTGGACCTAGTGTACAACTTACCATCGGAATAGGTTCCGGCACCACCCTCACCAAAACAATAATTAGATTCCGGATTGACGAAGCCTTCGCGATTGATCTTGGCAAGATCCCTTCTCCGGTCCTGCACTTTTTTCCCTCTTTCCAGCACGATAGGTTTCAGCCCCAATTCAATGCAGCGATAGGCAGCAAACAGTCCTGCAGGACCGGCGCCAATGATAATCACGGGCTTAGCGTCCTTTACGTTTTTAAGTGCAGTATGGTAATCAGGGAGTTGTACAGGTTCGTCGATAAAGAATACGACCCGCATACGGAAGAGCACTTGCTTTCCACGAGCGTCTATGGAACGCTTACGGATATGGAAACCATTGATTTTATGAGTTGGAACACGAAGTTTTTTGGCTCCTTCAGCGCGGATTCGGTTCTCATCCTGAACAAAATCAGGACTAATGGCAATTTCAATTTCTTTTTGCATAGTCTGTTGGGGTTTTATCCCAAAAATCTTGGCAAAGATACCAAAAACTGACAGAATTTCGTGTTTAGGAAGAGTTGGTATGTCATTTGATATTGCTTTTTTGTGAAAACAAATTCTTACTTTTAAATATTACTTGTAAAAACATTACACATGAAAAGATTATTAATCGTATTTGTAGGTTTATTAACTGCTCTTTCTTTCAGTTCTTGTGGGTACAACACCATGGTATCCAAGGACGAAAATGTAAAAGGAAAATGGGCACAAGTTGAAAACGCCTACCAACGTAGAGCGGACTTGATCCCTAACTTAGTAAACACTGTAAAAGGAGCTGCACAGCATGAACAAGGTACATTGACCGCTGTAACAGAGGCTCGTGCTAAAGCGACTTCCGTACAAGTAGATCCAAACAATTTGAGCGAGGAAGCGATTGCTAATTTCCAACAAAACCAAGATGGACTTTCACAGGCCATCGGACGATTATTGGTAAGCGTAGAATCTTATCCGGACTTGAAAGCGAATGCGAATTTCCAGGAGTTACAGGCACAGTTGGAGGGTACTGAGAACCGTATTTCCGTAGAGCGTAGAGCCTACAATGAAGCGGTTCAGGATTACAACACCACTGTTCGTAGCTTCCCGAACAACATTATGGCAGGAATCTTTGGATTCAAGGCAAAAGGAACATTTAAAGCGACTGAAGGTTCTGACAAAGCGCCTACAGTGCAGTTTTAATGAATTTTTATTGTTGTTGACATAACGTAAAGATGAATGTTGGGGGCTTTCACTTCTGCATTCATCTTTTCTATTTTAAAGCCTCATGGAGATATTCAATCAAGAAGAACAAGAGAAAATAGAACATGCAATCAGCCTAGCGGAGAACCTGACATCGGGAGAGATCCGTCTGGTCGTTGAGCGCAGGGTTCATGACAAGGAAGCGATTGACCTGGCAAAGGATTATTTTGAAAAGCTCAAGATGCATCAGACGGCATTGCGCAATGGGGTATTGATTTACCTGGCGACGGATGACCATCAATTTGCCATTATCGGCGATGCCGGTATTGATCAGAAAGTTCCGGAGAATTTTTGGGAATCTACAAAAGACCTGATGTTAGGTTCTTTTAGAAAGGGAGATTATGTCAGTGGTTTGATTGCTGGCATCGAAAAGGCCGGTGAGCAATTAGGCAGGTATTTCCCGCGGAGATCGGATGACGTGAATGAACTTCCGAATGATATTTATTTCGGTAAATCTTAATTTTATGCAGAAAACATCACAAATTGTGAAATTTTCAACCCGTATATTATTCAGCTTTTTTATAGGCTTAATATTTCATTTACAAGCCATAGCACAGGATTTTCCTCCTGTAGCGAAGGATTTAGTAACGGATTATACAAATACCCTGAGTTCCAACCAAAAGAAACAGCTTGAACAGAAGTTATTGGCATTTGAAGATTCCTCAAGTATTCAGATTGCGGTCGTGGTCATGAATAGCACTGGCGACTACGACATTGCAGACTATGGGGATCGCCTTGCCAAGCAATGGGGCGTAGGAAACAAGAAATATGATAATGGTATCTTGTTTTTGGTTGCCCTTGGAGACCGTGCAGTCACTATCCGTACGGGTTACGGATTAGAGGGTGCAGTTCCTGATGTCATTGCTTACCGCATCATTGAGAACGAGGTCAAACCAGCCTTCCGCCAAGGAGATTATTTCCAAGGCATTGACAATGGAACAAATGCATTGATATCCTATACCAGAGGAGAATATCAGGCTGACCCTCGGGACGGCTATTCGACAGAAGGTGGCGGTGGAGTGCCTATCATATTCATTGTAATCGGTATCATCATATTAATTTCCATTATTTCCAAATCTGGAGGTGGCGGCAAAAATGGCGGTGGTAAGGTAATGGGTGGTCGAGGTTCATCTGACCTGTTCTGGTGGACATTATTGAACTCATTGGGCCGTGGTGGCGGCGATAATGATGGTGGTGGATTTGGCGGCGGCTTCGGCGGCGGTGGAGGCGGCGGCTTCGGAGGTTTCGGAGGCGGTGGCTTCGGCGGCGGTGGTGCCAGCGGAAGATGGTAATGGAACGATTAATGTACTATAGTAAAAAACGTAAAACAATAGATATGAAAAAAACAATGTTAGCTGTACTGGCAGCAGTCCCTACTTTGCTTTTTGCCCAAGAGGACTTTTCCATCAAAGGAAATATAAAGGATGTGAATGCGCCAGCGAAAGTGTATTTGATGTATGTAGACGGCGGACAACGCCATATTGATTCTGCTAATGTTGATAAAGGACAGTTTACCTACAATGGTATTGTATCAGAGCCTACACAGGCACAGATGATATTATCTGCCGATGGCAAACCATTGAACCAGATTGAAACACCGGATATGACCATGCTTTACCTTTCTAAAGGGGTAATCAAGGTTACTGGGGATAAAATGGCAACCGCTGAAATCTCAGGAAATGAGATCAATACTGATTTCAGCAAATACAAAGCATCAATTAAAGCGGTAACAGATCAGTTTGAAGCATTAAACAAGGAATACCAAGCGGCAAGTCCTGACCAACAACAGGACGAGCAATTCCTGACGAACCTGCAAGGAAAGGCTGAAGGATTATTCAAACAACAAACTCAGCTGAACGAGCAATTCATCAAAGATAATCCAGGCAGTTATGTGACTTTAGGGTTATTGGATGAAATGGTAAGTGCGCAAACCGTAAATAATGTGGTAGCGCCGGCTTATGAAAAGCTTCCTGCTGCTTTAAAAAATTCTACACGTGGAAAAGCTTTGGCAGCAAAGATCGAGAAACAAAAGAAGGTTGCCATTGGATCAGTAGCTCCAGAAATCGCATTGCCTGATACAACCGGTAAAGTGGTTGCATTATCATCTTTACGTGGAAAATATGTCTTGATTGACTTCTGGGCAAGCTGGTGCGGACCATGTCGTCATGAAAACCCGAATGTAGTTGCTGCATTCAATAAATTTAAGGACAAGAACTTTACTATCTACGGTGTTTCCCTAGATCGTGAAAATGGTAAAACAGATTGGTTAGAGGCTATTAAAGCTGATAATCTTTCAGGATGGACCCAAGTTTCTGACCTTAAGTTCTGGCATTCACCAGTAGTGGAACTCTATGGAATTGAGGGTATTCCCCAAAACTTCCTTTTAGATCCAGAAGGTAAGATCATTGCAGTTAACCTTCGAGGTGAAGCTCTTGAGGCTAAACTTGCTGAAGTCATTAAATAAGCAAAAAACATCATAAAAAAACTCCGGGAAATTATCTCGGAGTTTTTTTTATTTATGCCTTATCTAACCAAACAATATTCTGAAGACATCTTCTAAGGTGGCCACTGGCCTGACCAGGATCTGATATCTTTTCACATCCAATCCTTTGGTATTATATTTTGAGATAAAGATCTGTTCAAAACCTAATTTTTCGGCTTCTTGGATTCGCTGTTCGATCCGGTTTACCGCCCTGATTTCTCCAGACAGGCCAACCTCAGCTGCAAAAGTGATATTAGACGGGAGGGCTATATCCTGCTGAGAGGAAATAAGCGCTGCAATCACGGCTAGATCGATTGCTGGGTCTTCCACCCTTAATCCTCCGGCGATATTCAAGAATACATCCTGAGCACTTAACCTAAATCCAAAGCGTTTTTCAAGTACCGCCAAGAGCATGTTCAACCTTTTCGTGTCAAAGCCGGTAGAGCTCCGCTGAGGCGTTCCATATGCTGAATTGGACACCAAAGCCTGCACCTCGATCATCAGCGGCCTCATGCCCTCTAACATCGCTGCTACGGAAATTCCACTGACCTGTTCCTCCCTTTGCGAAAGCATAATTTCCGATGGATTGGAAACCTCCCTTAGACCTGAGCCTTGCATTTCGTAAATCCCCAGTTCCGAAGAAGATCCAAATCTATTCTTTACTGCTCTCAGGATTCGATATACATGGTTTCTATCTCCTTCAAACTGCAATACGGTATCCACCATGTGTTCCAATACCTTTGGTCCTGCAATAGATCCGTCTTTGGTGATATGGCCAACAATAAATACCGGAGTATTGGTTTCTTTGGCAAATCGAAGCAGTTCAGCTGTACATTCCCTGACCTGAGATACCGAACCGGGAGCCGATTCGATCTGGGCAGTATGTAAAGTCTGTATGGAGTCGATGACGAGCACATTGGGTTCCACTTGATCGATCTGTTTAAAGATGTTCTGCATGGATGTTTCGGTCAGGATATAACAATTCGCATTGGAACTTTGGGCTAGCCTTTCCGCTCGCATCTTGATCTGCTGTTCGCTCTCTTCCCCAGAAATATAAAGTGTTTTTACCTTAGGAATGGAAAGGGCCAATTGCAACATCAAAGTAGATTTCCCGATTCCCGGCTCCCCGCCGATCAACACTAATGAACCCGGCACAATTCCTCCCCCTAGAACACGGTTGAATTCTTTGTCAGGAGTCAGGATCCGTTGTTCTTCGGAGTACACAATCTCATGGATGACCGCAGCTTTGTTCGTTCTTTTCTGTATTCCAGGACCTGTACTGGTACTTCGCCATTCGGGAACACGGCTAGATGCCTTTTCCACAACCTCTTCCACAAAGGTATTCCATTGCTTACAGGAAGGACATTGCCCCAACCACTTTGGAGATTCATATCCACATGATTGACAGAAATATGCTGATTTTGTTTTTGCCATTGAGCGAATTTAAAAAAATGTATCTACATGTTGTAACAATACCTTACTATTGTCGACAAATACCAATAAATGATTGAGAACCTAGAGCAAGAATTTGTAAATCTTTTGGAGGATAATCAGAACATCCTACACAAGATCTGCAAGCTTTACACAGCAGATCTGGCATCCCACCAGGACTTGTTCCAGGAGATGGTCATTCAATTGTGGAAATCGTATCCAAGGTTCAAAGGTGAGTCAAAGTTTTCCACTTGGGCCTATAGGGTTTCCTTGAATACGGCCATATCATTATATCGAAGTAAAAAGACAAAGATTGCGACCGTTGATTGGGATCAATCCCTAGCCAACATCCGCTATGAGGAGTACAATTCGGAGACTGAAGACCAGTTAAAACACCTATATGATGCCGTACGGCAATTGAATGATATCGACAAAGCTTTGGTCTATATGTACCTCGAAGACAAGGACTATACAGAGATCTCAGAAACATTAGGGATCAGCGAAGTTAATGCCCGGGTCAAAATGAATAGAATCAAGAACAAACTGAAAGAAATGCTAACAAAGAAAGGAGTGGTTTAATGGATGAACTAGATTTTCTAAAACAACATTGGCAAAAAGACCAGGGTTTTCCTAAAGTAAACAAGGAGGAAATCCGAAATATGTTGCACAAGAGTTCATCCTCCCTTGTGAAATGGATCTTTATTATCAGCATCATCGAATTATTTCTTGGGGTACTATTAAATGTGTTCGTATTTCTTTCTGACACGGACCCAGAAAAAATGCCCTATCCGCTGGAACTGCTCACGAATTTTATTGATGTGGTTTCCTATATCATCATCCTTTATTTTATTTATTCCTTTTTCAATTCTTATAGAAAGATAAAGAACACCAATAATACCAAGGAGCTTTTGTCCAATATTTTGCTAACCAGAAAAACAGTTACCTATTATATTCGCTTCAATATTTACATGATTTTGGTCGGATTGGGAATAACCGCTCTGAGAATGATTTGGGAAGAGGACGTCATCCATAAATCCGTTGGCCATAACATCTTGTTTTTTACCTTCCTGGGAATCGTCATTTTCCTAATCGGATGGGCCATGATTGCTTTCGTAAAATGGATCTATAAGCTGATCTATATCAGGCTGGTCAAAAAATTGGAGAAGAACTACGAAGAATTGGAAAGGCTGGAAAGAGAAGAAGTATAGGCTTATCCAATAAGTCAAACCGAGTAGTAAAAATTTGGACTAAATTTATCGGAAGGTGATGACAGCAAATTGGAAGGCAAAAAAATATTTTTTTAAAACCCCATAGGGGTTCCATTATTTTAGCTGGCATGGCACGTTAGCCTAGAAGTAGCGCAAAAACGATGTTCGATTAATCGAACATCGTTTTTGCATTAACCCTATATTATTCGATACCAATGCTAAAATAATTCTGCCCTTCCAGGGCAGAATGTCGCAAAAAAAAGATTTTTCTAGAAAATAAATATAAGTCTAAATACCTATAAACACAGATTTAGCAACCATGTCATTATTAAAAGGTTATTACAACAATCCATAAACGAAAAAAGGAGCATTATTGCTCCTTTTCTTGTTCAAGATCTATAAATGCATCGAGGAATTGGCCTTCCTCTTCCAAGGCATTGAAAACGATTTTAACCATTTTCGCGTTCTTTATTTCTTCTGTCATAGGTGTCAATTTCAATTTGATATTGACGGGTTTGTCTTGATGTAACAGGTAATTCAGGTAATTTTCTCTATCAGAAAGCTGCACGATTACCCTATCGATCTGCACGGAGGTTAACATATGCGATTCTTCCTGCGCATCGATCAATGCAGTAGCGAATACATTCAACCTAAATTCCCTAGGGTTCTTGTCATAAGATATGGCAAACAGATCAACCACTAAGGTGTCACCAGATGCCGTTACCGACTTTAGGTCAAACTGTATATCATCGACAACATTTAAGTTAGGATCTTCTTGGGCCTGCGAATTTTTTGGTAAAAAAAACACCACAGCAAGTCCAAGAAACCATATAATTTGTTTCATACGTTCGAATTAACGAAGCCTTTCGGCTGATTTAATTAATTTATTATCATTTCTGATTCCACGAATAGCAAAGGATAAGCATAGAATAGAAATCGGCAGAAGGAAAAATCCAATACCAATATTGTTAGCTCCAATATGCTGATTAATCAGATCAAGGATGTTGTTTGCTGTGATAAACATCCAAATAGCAAATAAACAGATCAATACCACTTGCACTAAGATCAGGTTCAACTGCAGTTTTCGGTTTTTATATTGGAATATGATAAAGATGGGGATCAAAGCCAGAACCACAGTAGCAATGGTCATCAATAAAAAGCCAGTTTCTTTAGTTGTAACGTTATTTGCTGAGGAATATACGCCAGTTACATAGATGTTTTTTCCAAGTCCTACCAAATCAATGTAGCCTACAAAAGGGAACATGAAAAGAGCAAATAAAACTAGGCTTGAAAGCAATAACCAAACGGTTTGAATACGCTGTATCATATTTATAGATTATTTATATCGCAAATATAATACAAACAACTTAAATAGATTTTGGTTTCTGCATGGTAAATGGTTCATTGCCGTGGGTTTCTGATACAGCTACACCAGAATCTCAATATCGATGCTCGTTCCTTTGCCTACTTCGGAGCGGATATCCAATTTACCATGGAGGTAATTCACCCTAATTTTTACATTGGTCAAACCCACTCCATCTTTTGAATCATCCATTATTTGATCGGACTTAAAACCCTTGCCATCATCTTCAACCGTAATAAATACCACATTATCTTCGACACTGCATTGCACCAAGATATGTTTGGCTTCCGAATGTTTCAGGGAGTTATAGATCAATTCTTGAATGATCCTGTAAATATGGGTCTGCTGTTCTTGGCTGAGTACATTAAACAATCCATATAATTGCAGTTCGATCTTGGTATTGGAATTCTGCAGACTCTTACACAGGTCACCTAATGATACGGCAAGACCAAAACGACGCAGGGATTCAGGCATAAGGTTATGGGAAATCCTTCGCATTTCTGTAATGGCAAAATCCATATCGACTAAAATGGAATTCACTTTATCATTTGGATTGGACAATTGAGTGTCCAAGATTTTATATTTGATAGAAGCCAATATACTGCCTAGGCCATCATGCAAATCCCTAGAGAGCCTGTTCCTTTCTTTTTCTTCTCCATGCAACATGGCATCAAGGGACAGCAGTTTTTGTTTTTGCTTTTCCTCGAGTAGCTTTTGGTTATTGTTGATTTCTTGTTGCTGCAGCAATCTTTTGTTTTTCTGGTGATTCTTGAACAGGAAATATCCGATCAATAACAGGATGATCGCCACCAAGGCAATGATGATACGGGTGTTTTTGATATCGCTCTCGGTTTTCTCCCGTTCTGTCTTTAAGGAAAGGATCTCACCTTCTTTCTCGAGGGTCTGATATTTTACTTCATAATCCATTAAGGACTCCCTGATCCGCCTGTTATACATGGTATCCTGAAGGACATCCTTCTTTTTCACCCATTCCATGGCTTTTTTATAGTCCTTTAATCCTTCATAGATTTTGACAAATGCGATGGCGATGTTCAAACTGTCCTGAAAGAAAGTATAACCTATATCCATCCTTTTTTCGACATATTCATTCAAATCCTTGAATGCAGACTGAAAATCCTTTTTGCTGAGGTTTATCAGTGCCCTTTGGTAATATAAACTGGTCAAGGCACGAGGGTTTGGCTCCCCTTCTTTTTTAAGGTATTCAATGGATTTATCCATATGGATGAGCGATACATCATAGTTTTTTTTAAATCGATTGTAGACCGAATGCACAAAATGATAGTCGCTTAAGGGCAAGGAACCTTTATGCCTCTTGATAAATTTCTCATAATTTAACATGACCTTTTCAGACATGACACTATCATCCATTGCATTTAAGGAAACGACCAGAAGCTTATATACCTCATTCATGGTATAGGGGTCATATTTTCCCTTATTCAGGTGCTCCAATGATTCCAATAGATATTTATTGGCTTCAGTATATTGCAGATTGTTCCAGAAATTCAGTCCGATCTTATAGAGGATATTTCCGGTGATAATATCATCATTGGCTTCCTTGGCCATTGGCAGCGCCCTATTGACCAAGATTTCCAACATCCTGATATGTTTATCCTGCCATTGGTAGGCCGAAGCCATATTATTCAATAATTTAGCCCTTAGCCATTTCGCTTTGTTTCCCTCAATCTTGGCCAGTTCTGCATCGGCTTCTTCGAATAGACGGATCGCTTTTGGCAGGTCATAATCCATATAGAACAGTCCTTCATATACTTTGCCCATCCCATTGGCGACGGGAAATTCATTTTTATACAGGAGACCCTGTTTCAGGTAATTGTGGGCTGTGGCAGAATCTGAATAGGAGTAGTAAAAAGACAGCTCAAAGATATTAAAAGCTTTCTCTTCAACACTTAGGTCGGTTTTTATGATTTTTCCTAGGCTATCAATTTCTGCTTGATAGGGCCTTTTTACCTGTTCTCCTTTAGCTGTGGGAACAAGTAGGCACAATAGCAGCAGGATTGGCAATATTTTGCACCTAGCTTCCATAAATAATGCTTATCTGTAGATTTTTATTAAATAGAAATAGGCAGTGAAAATCACTGCCTATGCATGATGTGTATAAAGATAAACTATTTTTCGATTTTTATAGCAATACCTTCATCTTCGATTGCCTGCACCGATTCATCGGTTATCAAAGGGCTAGTTTTCTTTAGCGCCTCAAAAAGCTCTTCAGCATCGCCTTTGAACTGTACATTTAATGTCGAACCTGATGCTTTATATTTCATTTTCACATCAGAAACCTTTTTATTGGATTCCAATCCAGAGGAAATGGTTTTCAATTCAGCAAGATTTACCCCTTCAATTAAGACTACCAGTTCGCCAGCAGCGGCATTATCGCCTTTTTTACCTAAAAGCCCACCTAATTTACCTCCAATACGTCCGGCCTTATTCGAGGTATTGTCTACCTTATTAGATGTGTTTTCCACCTTGTTCAATGCTCTGTCGATTTTGTCCAAAAATCCCTGAGCAGAAGCTGCATATGTACAGCCTAAAAATAATGTTAGTATGATTATTACCTTTTTCATGATCTATGAGTTTTATTATTGGACTAAGGTAGAGCTAATTAGCACGCAAAAACATACCCAGATAAGTGGTAAATTATGTACTTGTATTCAAGTACAAGGCATTCATCTGGAACAGGTACAATCCTGGACCTGCCTTAATTTTTTACCTGATCTTTATAATTGCGCATATGAGCTAATTTGATATTAATTACCTTTGCATGGTGGAAGAACAAATACCTAAATACTTTTTGGAAATAGCATACAATGGAACGGCCTACCATGGTTGGCAGATCCAGGATAACGCTGTCTCTGTTCAGGAAAAACTGAACCAAGCTCTTTCGATTTTACTTCGCGAAGAAGTAGAAACGATAGGCGCAGGACGTACGGACAGTGGGGTGCATGCCAAACAGCTATTTGTTCATTTCTCCAGTAATGCTCATGTTTTGGAGAACAAGGAGAGGTTTGTCCATTCCCTGAATGCCCTGATGCCTTTTGACATTTCAGCAAAACGCTTGATTGGGGTAGCTGTAGAGGCCCATGCTCGCTTTGATGCCACGCAAAGGAGTTATGAATACCATGTACATTTCCAAAAGGATCCCTTTCAACATGGGTTTTCATGGCAGCTGCGCGACAAACCGGATGTTGAAAAAATGAACATTGCAGCCCTAGATTTGTTAGGTAGGCAAGATTTTTCTTGTTTCAGCAAATCGAACACACAAGTATTCACCAATTATTGCGATATTAAACGTGCAGAATGGTTGTGGGAAGGCGAAAGATTGGTATTCCATATTTCTGCAGATCGTTTTCTGCGAAACATGGTTCGGGCAATAGTTGGAACCCTGATGGAAATCGGCCTAGGCAAGAAACCTATAGAACATATTAAAGAGGTAATTCAAAGTATGGATCGCTCTAAAGCTGGCACTTCGGTTCCGGCCTGTGGGCTTTACCTAACAGAGGTCCATTATCCATATATTGATTAAAACGAAGATTTTGGAAAAAGACAAAATTTCAGGAAATGCATACGACAGTAAACTACTGGGAAGGTTAGCTAAATACATCCGCCCCTATATGCCTGTTTTCTGGGTTTCCGTTATACTAACGATATTACTTGCAGCTGTAGCTCCTGCCCTTCCGCTATTGGTGGAATATACCTTAGACCATTATATATTATCCGGAAAAGGGGAAGGATTGACTAACATGCTTCTATTGATGTTTGCCCTTTTGATAGCGCAAACCATCATCCGTTATTTCCATACCCTGATGACCAATACCCTTGGACAATCCGTTATCCGGGATATCCGCATCCAGGTTTTCAACCATATCACCAACCTAAGGTTAAAATATTTCGACAATACCCCGATCGGTAGATTGATCACCAGGACCATCTCTGACCTGGAAACCATTGCCAATATCTTTTCGGAAGGTCTGATCCAAATTATTGGCGACCTTCTGCAGTTGGTCGTTATCCTTGGGGTAATGTTCTATACGGATTGGAAATTGACCTTGGTCGTTTTGATTCCTATGCCACTGATGATTGCTGCGACCTATATCTTTAAGGAGGCCATGAAATCAGCATTCCAAAGTGTCAGGCTATGGGTTTCCAATCTGAACACCTTTCTACAGGAGCATATCTCTGGCATGAGCGTTATCCAATATTTTGCCCGGGAAGACCAAGAGATGCGAAAATTCAAGGCTATCAATGCGGAACATAGAAATGCGCATATCCGAGCGAATTGGTATTTCTCGATCTTCTTTCCGGTATTGGAAATTATTGTGGCCATTGCAACAGGTCTATTGGTATGGTACGGGTCCAAACAGATCTTGGCCGATGTCATTTCTCCGGGTGTAGTGGTCGCCTTTATCATGTACATCAACATGATCTTTAGACCAATACGCGAGTTAATCGATAAGTTCAACACCCTTCAGATGGGAATGGTCTCTGCTGAGCGTATCTTTGATGTGCTTGATACCGATGAATTCACCCCAGATGAAGGAAATTACAAACCGGAACATGTAAAGGGAGAGATTACCTTTAAAAATGTTTGGTTTGCCTATAATGATGAGAAATGGGTATTGAAAGACGTAAGCTTCCATGTGGAGCAGGGTGAAACCCTAGCTTTAGTGGGTGCGACGGGTGCTGGAAAATCATCTATTATCAATATCCTGAGCCGATTCTATGAAATCCAAAAAGGAGAGATCTTATTGGACGGTGTTAATATCAAGAATTATGATCTGACATTTCTACGTCAGACCATTGCCACCGTGCTGCAGGATGTCTTCCTGTTCTCAGACACGGTCCTGAACAACATCAATCTGCACAACCCTAATATATCCTTTGAATCTATTGAGGATGCTGCTAAGAAAGTCGGTGCTTATGATTTTATCATGCGACTTCCAGGGAACTTCAACTATCAGGTCCAAGAAAGAGGTTCGACGCTTTCTGCCGGTCAGGCGCAGCTAATATCCTTTATCCGGGCCTTGGTTCATGATCCAAAAATCCTGATCCTTGATGAGGCAACCTCCTCCATTGACACGGAAACGGAGGAATTGATTCAAAATGCCATCGAGAACCTGATGGAAGGCCGTACTTCTATCGTGATTGCGCATAGGTTATCCACCATCCAGAAAGCGGATAAGATCATTGTTCTGGATAAGGGTGAGATCAAGGAAATCGGCACGCACCATGAGCTGTTGGAGCTGGAGGGTTATTATAGGAAATTGTATGACCTGCAGTTTAATTCGGCGGGAATATAGGGGAGAGAGATTTGAGATGTGGGATGTGAGATATCAAACATTTCATGGCGCTAAATTCAACCTGGCTGTTAATGTTGAGACACGAAACATCTCGGAATTTTGCACTCCTAAAATCAAATTAACGTAGGATATATTGGCGTGCGGTTATTGCACCTTCGGTGAAAAATGACAGGGTTTTATAGAGGAGAACCGTAAAGATTCTTCACGAATTGTTCAGAATCACAGTTGGGCCATAGTGGGATTCAGAGTGTCAACGAAGAATCTATTCTTTATTTTATTTATGGATCGCTGTCATTGCAAAATCGTAAGATGAGCAAACTATTTTTTAATGATTTGATCCTATAAACGGGATGTGTTGAAAAATTTTTAACCCCCACTATGCGGTTCTCTTTAAAAGAGTCGCTTTTCCAAAAAGATTTCACCCGCTCTGGGGGTTCTGTAAATAAACAAACATCTTTCCTTACGAAAAAAGTCCTTTAGAAAGCGGTTCATTTCCTTATCAGGAAGAACCAAAATATCCCTGCTTTTGACCCAACTGTTTGAGAATTAATCATAAATAAACGACATGCTAATAAAATATTAATAGCAATTAGTAAAAAATGAGGTGCAAAATGTATATCTTTGCACCTCTTATTTTTAATAACACATTATTGCTTAATGCAGAATATCAGAAACATAGCGATCATCGCGCACGTTGACCACGGTAAAACTACCCTAGTTGACAAGATCTTACACTTCACCAATCAATTCAGGGACAATGAAAATTCAGGGGAATTAATCCTGGATAACAACGACTTGGAGCGTGAGCGTGGTATTACCATCGTGTCTAAAAACGTATCTGTTAAATACAAAGACACCAAGATCAACATTATTGATACTCCAGGTCACGCCGATTTCGGTGGTGAGGTTGAGCGTGTATTGAAAATGGCTGACGGTGTTGTTCTATTGGTGGATGCTTTTGAAGGTCCGATGCCTCAAACAAGATTTGTTACCGGAAAAGCTTTAGCATTAGGTATCAAACCTATTGTTGTGGTAAACAAAGTAGACAAAGAGAACTGTCGTCCAGAAGAGGTTTACGAAAATGTATTTGATTTGTTCTTTAGCTTAGGTGCTACTGAAGATCAATTGGATTTCCCTGTATTATACGGTTCTTCAAAACAAGGATGGATGTCAACTGACTGGACTAAACCAACGACTGACTTCACCGAATTGTTGGAAGCAATCATTGCACATATTCCTGCTCCTAAAATATCTGAAGGTACATTGCAGATGCAAGTAACTTCATTGGACTACTCTACATTCGTTGGTCGTATCGCGATCGGCCGTGTGGTAAGAGGAACAATCAAAGAAAACCAACCGGTATCATTGGTAAAACGTGATGGCAAGATTGTAAAATCTCGCGTGAAAGAACTTCAATTGTTTGAAGGCCTTGGTCGTGTTAAAGTTTCAGAAGTTCATGCAGGTGATATTGTAGCTGTAGTAGGTATCGATGGTTTTGAAATCGGTGACACCATTGCAGACTTTGAAAACCCAGAGCAATTAGAAGTAATGCACATTGATGAGCCAACAATGAACATGTTGTTTACCATCAATAACTCGCCTTTCTTTGGTAAAGAAGGTAAATTCGTAACATCACGTCACATCTATGACCGTCTTCAAAAAGAATTAGAAAAGAACTTAGCATTACGCGTTGTTCCTACAGATTCTCCAGATGCATGGTTGGTATACGGTCGTGGTATTCTTCACTTGTCAGTATTGATCGAAACAATGCGTCGTGAAGGTTATGAATTACAAGTAGGACAACCACAGGTAATCGTTAAAGAAATAAACGGTCAGAAACATGAGCCAATCGAAGAGTTGGTAGTAGATGTACCTGCTGAAGTTTCTGGTAAAGTGATCGAATTGGTAACTCAACGTAAAGGTGAGTTGTTGATCATGGAAACTAAAGGCGAAATGCAACACCTTGAATTCTCTATCCCTTCTCGTGGTATCATTGGATTACGTAACAACGTATTGACAGCTACTGCTGGTGAGGCTGTAATGGCGCACCGCCTGAAAGGATACGAGCCTTGGAAAGGAACAATTCCAGGTCGTATGGCTGGTGTATTGATCTCATTAGATACTGGTTCTACAACGGCTTATTCAATCGATAAATTACAAGACCGTGGTCGTTTCTTCGTTGATCCAGGTGTTGAGATCTATGAAGGACAGGTTTTGGGAGAGCATATCCGTGACAACGATTTAACGATCAACGTGACTAAAGGAAAGCAATTGACAAACATGCGTGCATCTGGTTCTGATGACAATACACGTATTGCTCCAGCAATTAAATTCTCTTTGGAAGAATGTATGGAATATATCCAAGCTGACGAATACATCGAGGTTACTCCTCAAAGTATCCGCTTGCGTAAGATCTACCTTACTGAAAACGAGCGTAAAGTAAATGCTAAGAAATTCGTTTAGAATTAAACTTTAGCTGAAAATATAAGAGGCATCCCCAAGGGTTTGCCTCTTTTTTGTTGATGTCATTTCTTAACTTGCTATAAATTATTAAATCTTGCAGCTGATGGAGAATTTTGAAGATGATGATTTAGAATGGCATAAAGTGCCTGTGAAAATTGATGAGAGCCGTAATTATGTCAAGGCTTTGCATGTGGCAGGTAAAAAGCTCTGTTTGATCAAAGAGGGAGATGTCCTATCGGTTACCTCAAGTCGCTGTCCGCATGCAGGAGCAGATCTGACAAAAGGATGGTGCGAAGAAGGTAAATTGGTCTGTCCCTTTCACCGGCATCGATTCAATCTGGAGTCTGGCAAAGGAGATGAACCTCAACATAACTTTATCCGGATCTATCCTTTGAAAAAGGAAGACGGGGATTTTTATGTAGGGATCAAGAAGAGCCTATGGAACAAGATATTTGGCTAGAATAAACGCCTAATCCATTGCAACATCCTACTGGTCTTTTCCGTGTAAGGATACCAGAACATAGAAGACAGCGGGATGATCTTGACATCGGCAACGGCTCTTTCATGTGAGAACGCTTTAAAGCCATACCAACCCGTGGATTGTCCCAAACCAGAATTGTTTACTCCTCCAAAAGGAAGGTTAGGTTGCATGATCTGGATGACCGCATCATTTATGCAGGTTGATCCAGCACTGCTATTCCGGATAATATGTTTATTGAAATTTGAATCTTTGCTGAACACGTACAATGCTAATGGCTTTTCCTTAGCATTGATAAAGTCAATGGCTTCTTGAATCTGTGCATAATATACGATGGGCAGAATGGGGCCAAAGATCTCCTCCGTCATGAGCGGATTATTGGCGGCCACATTGGTGATTACCGTTGGTGCAATGTACTTGGTCCTTCCATCGGTCTTGCCTCCAGCAATGATATTAGCTCCTAATTGTTTTGCTGAGTCTAGAGCTTGGTTAAGCCTTTCAAACTGTTTTTCGTTAATTATTCGGGCATAATCCGGTGAATTAAACGCATCCTTACCGAAAGCTTCTTCGATTTCGATCTTAAAAACCTCTTCAAGCTGCTGTTTCTGATGCCTATGGGCAAGGATGTAATCTGGAGCAATACAGGTCTGACCTGCATTGATAAACTTGGCCCAGATCAGGTTTTTAACGACCTGCCTCAGATTCACATTCTTATCGATTACCGCTGGAGACTTGCCACCAAGTTCCAAAGTAATATCCGTGAGGTGCTTACTTGCAGCTTCCATTATGATCTTTCCCACTTTGGACGAACCTGTAAAATGGATATGATCGAACTTTAGGTTCAGGAGATGGGTTGTTTCCTCAACAGCTCCTTCAATGACTGCAATATGATCAGTTGGAAAGACTTCGGCTATTATTTTTTTAAGGACTTGGTTGCTATTCGGAGAAAATTCAGAGAGCTTTAGTATAGCTGTGTTACCTGCGGCAATACAGGCCGCCAGATGGACTAACGGGAGCTGAAAGGGGTAATTCCATGGCGTAATGATCAAAGCGTTTCCTTTGGGCTCATAATGCAAATAGGCGCTGACATTGGGCATCACCAATGAACGACGAACCTTCTTGTCCTTCATCCAGCCACGCAGTTTCTTGGCGATATGTTTCAGCTCCAGCTGTACGACCAAAATCTCAGTAATGGCCGTTTCAATTCCAGATTTATGAAAATCTTGGTATAGAGCCTGCTCAATGGCCTTTTCTTCCCTATTGATGGTATCTAATAATTTCTTGATCCAACCTATTCTTTTATAAGCGGTACTATGTTTTATAGCCGATTTGTTTTTAAGTTGGGACTGGTAGATTTTGTCTATTTCTGAAAGGGTATTATATGCCATATTATTGCCTGAAGAATAAAAATAAGCAATAAAACAAAAACCCAGGTCATATTCATGTCTGGGTTTTTAAGTCTTTTATTGAATGGAGAGATTACTTTTTGCTAGGTTTGTCTTCCATCGCACGGTAAACCTCGTCTGTACTTGTATAGATCTTGAATCGTACATCATATTCTTCAGGAACATAGACTACAATCGGCATTTTACCATTGTATTGAACTAGAGTAGGCTGCGCCGATACGAAAAGATTTCTTGCAGGTGCACCAGGACATGCCATTTGGGTAGAAATTACATCTCCGTTGGTTTTGAATACATAGTAATTGTATCCCCAACCTTCCAAATCTTTAGTTTCGATCGTGCCATTTAATCCAAAATGATTACAACCGTCAACCTCCATCATCTTACCTACACTGAATTCAATCTTTTTATTGTTTTCCGCTTCAGAGTAAGGTACTTCAATGACCATTCTTTTAAAGCCTTTTTCAGGAGCTGGGAAAATATCGGTATTTACTTTCACTAACATTTCTTGGGCATTAGATGCATTTGGCATTAAGAATAAGCCTAGCATTAAAATCAAAAGAGCTGGTACTTTACTTTGTTTCATGTTTTTCAAATTTTATTATGTCTACATAATACGTAAGCTAGTCCTAATCCGCTACAGGGTTCAATTTCGTAGGATTTATTGCATGGATCAACGACCTTGCTAAGATGCGGTTCGGATCAATGACAGGCAAACCATAATAAGTTTTTTCACGCAAGGCCAAAGGCAATTCTGTACATCCCAAGATAATCACTTGAGCACCTTGCCCCTTCAACTCATGGATAGCCGCGACCAACTGATCATGCGCCCGATTGGTAACCGGCGAGGAAAAAGCCTTGATCCCATAGGTTTGATCATAAATGGCCGAATGGACTTTATTCTGAAGCACATCGTTTGGCTCGATACAGGTCAGATTATAGCTCTCAATAACCTGTTTATATAGACCGGTGTTGCGGGTTCCGATTGTGGAAAGCACACCGACCGTTGATCCTGGAAATTTTTCCTGAATGAACTTGGCTGTTTCAGCCACCATATGCAGAAGTTGGATTTTAGAATTGTGCTTAGCCAATTCCTCTTGGATCACCTCAAAAATCCGAGGCGAATGGGCCGTATTGCAAGGTATCCCCACAACGGTAGCCCCTGCTCTTTCCAGTTCTAAAGCTATTTCAGAAATCGCAAGGCCTGGATTAATAGGTTCTTTACCTATAAGATAGTCAGTTCTATCAGGTATTCTATGCGATTGCGAAGATAATAATACCGGTAAGTGATCTTGATCCCTTCTTGCATTGGTCTCTTCTATTATTTTTTTTAAGATATCAACACCAGCCAATGGACCGACACCTCCAACAATTCCAATCATAATCTTATCCTTTTTAGTCTAACTCACCCTGGCGCCATTTATACATCCAGAATGTCTGATTATTGTTCAAAAATAACGCCAATATATCGGGAATCGCTACAAATCCATTATCAGTATTGGTAAAGGCAACCAGTATTTCCTTGCTTTTGGGATAGGCCAAAAAGAAACAGCGAAAGCCTGGATTTGATCCGGTATGCCAATAAGCAGTTCCTAATTCATTGATCTGCATCCGCATACCTAAGGCACAGGGAACATATTTATCATCCGGGCTGATTTCCTGGGCTTTCTTAGCATCTGCCAGATGGCTCAAAGCTAATTGATGGGTCTTTTTCTTCAGACCAAAACCATCAAAGATATATTTCTTGATGAAATTGCTATAATCTTCAGCCGTGGTATATAGGGTATATGCAGCATTGCTCTTTCTATATTTCCCTAGCTTCCTCGGCTTATTATCTTCGTAATGTCCATAGGCGGCATTGGCCTCCAGCTCATCTTTCCATACAATCGCCGAGTTTTTCATTTTCATGGGAATCAGAACTTCCTCTTCGACCAATTTTTGAAAGGTTTTTCCCGAGATGTGCTCCATGGTCTCCTGCAGGAAATAAAATCCTTCACCAGAATACATATAATCAGTTCCTGGTTCAAATTGGGAGGTCAGGCCGGACTTTCTCCATGCATCCGTAGGAACATCTCCTTCCCAATTTAGGAAGCCGGTACGGTGGGTCAACACCATTCTTGCCGTGATCTTATCTCTGTTTGGGTTATTTTTTAGGCGATCATATTGGTAATAGCTCCAAAGAGGTTTATCCAGTTCGATCAAGCCTTTGTCCATCAACCTCAAAAAAGTATAGGTCGCTACGACCTTGGTCAGGGATGCAGCCTGAAAGACTGTATTTTGATCAATTGGGGAATTACTATCCAGATTCTTTATGCCATACTGATAGAGATGGTTTTTTCCATTCTTTTGATAATTGAGCTGTATAGCTGGAATATGATGTTTCTTGGCAACCTGATCCAGCGTTAGGGATTTATCCTGAGCCGAACTGCTAAAACCTATTGAAATAAAAGCAGCGCATAAAGTGACTATCTTCGTCTTATTTCTGAACAGCTTTAGGAAGTTTATCATAGTCTAGCGCCTTGTACTTTTTCAAAATATTTAGTGTTTCCTTAATTGGGATTGCCTTTACGGTCCGGCCTCTAATTCCCTTCATATCCTCAGCCATAAACATGGAGTTTAAGATTGCTTCTTCAGTTGCTTCCCAAACTGCCATAAACAACGGAGACATATAATCGTTGCCTACTTCGGTTGTTTCTAAGGCTATGTTTTTGCTTTCGTGAGGAATTAAGTTTGTAGGGCTCGTGGAGAAAGCGATGGAATAATCACCACTTCCATTGGAAGAGAATGAACCAACATTTCCGAATGCAATATAGGAACGTTTGGCTAATCTCTCCAGATTTCTAGCAGAAAGTGGAGCGTCCGTTGCAATAACGATCATACATGATCCATCCACTTTATGGGCTTCTTTGGGTTCTTGCATGTAATAATTGTGGAGCTCACGTCCGACGGGAGCACCATTGATGCTCAGGACTCCACCGAAATTCGTCTGTACCAACACCCCAACAGTATACCCTCCCCGAGAAGCTGGGAGCTTCCTTGATGCGGTTCCAATCCCACCTTTATAGCCTAAGCATTCCGTTCCAGTTCCTGCCCCCACATTTCCTTCTGATACTCTTCCTGTACTAGCACTTTTTATGGCTTCTAATACATCTGCGGCTTCCACATGTCGGCCACGGATATCATTCAATCCACCATCATTGGTCTCTCCTACAACGGAGTTAACCGATCTTACGTTTTCATTTCCTGGTAAGGAAAGCATATAATCGATAAGGCCATTGGCAACTTTAGGTGCATTCAGGGTATTGGTCAATAAAATTGGCGTCTCGATATTTCCGAGTTCTTCAATCTGGGATATTCCCATCATTTTTCCAAAGCCATTTCCTACAAATACAGCTGCTGGAACTTTTTGCTGAAAGATATTTCCCTGATGTGGAATGATCGCGGTCACTCCGGTGCGTACGGAATCACCTTTAATGATAGTTTTCTGACCTACGGTTACACCAGCGACATCGGTAATGGCATTGTTGGTTCCTGTTGGGAGAATACCAATCTGAATACCGAAGTCCCTGATCCTTCCTCTTTTTTCTTGTGCGTGTCCTAGGTTAAAAATGGTCATTAACGCAAGCGTTAATAGCAGATTTCTCTTGCTCATATCAATTGATGGTTTTATTGATGGTTTATGTTTCATAGACCAATCAGAACTTTCATAATCCCATTTATTTGTAGAATTATGAAAGTTTTAATTGAATGGCAAGTATACTGAAATCTTTAGATAGGCGGTTTATTCTTCGACAAATTCTTTTTGGAGTTTGTCCATTCTACGCTTGATGGAGGCGTCGATTCGGTACTCGTCTATCTTATCGATAGCTGTTTTCTCAACGGTCACACCCGTGTTGGATTCATAATTATGCACCTCTTTTTGATTTTTGAGGGCATTGTCATAAGCATCACGACCACTCATCAATTTGACAAATACTGGCAGACATTCGAAGAATATAAATAGAAGAGCGATAAAGATAACCGCATTTTCAGTGGATTTATTCACTGTTCCATCCGGCTTTTTGTGGAGATTGCTCAAGGCAGCATTACGGTCTGCAAAACCAGCTACATTTACCGCACTGTCCAAGGATTTATCCGACAGAATTCTTTGGCTCATCAGACCTTCCGAGGCTTTTCGTTGTAACAACTCCGACTCTTTGGTCTGCAATCGACCTCTCAAACTATCTAGATAAGCCTGTTGCTTATTGAGGTTTTCCTCCTTCATTTTTGCATAAGGACCATAGCCCATCACCCCTGAAGTCTCATCGGTTTTGGTTCCGAAGATTTCATGGTTCAATTGCTGTCTAGAGGTCTTGATACTCGCTTCAAGTGAATCGGCATGTGTGGTCAGATTCTTGAGCTGAGCATATTCAACACGGTATTTATTTTCGAAAGTCTTGTTTAGGGTGTCAATTTTGGCGTTCTGTTGAACCAGATATTCCGCCCGTAGGTGTTCTTTGATTTCTTTATCAAAGATTTTCAGTTCCAGAGGCCTGGAAATGATCATACCGATCAGGATGGCCAACAAGATACGGGGAAGGGCTTGCAATAATTGCATCCAGCCACTGCGGCTCTTGTCTATACTCAATACGATATATCTGTCCAGATTAAAGATGGCCAGGCCCCAGATCATACCGAAAAGCAGGGCGAAAAAGATGGCAAATGAACTACCGCTAAACACGAAATACAGGGCATAGCCACCTGCCAACGCTGCAAACAGTCCAGTGAAAAATATCGTTGCACCAATGCTTATATATTTATTCTGCTCCTCAGGGAAGCGGTCCAAGGTTTCCTTATGTACCCCAGCACACCAGAAAAAGAAATCCTTCATAAGTTAAAGCTTTAGTAATTAGACGCAAACGACTCACTTTTGTTACAGCTAATTAAACAAATATTTTAGAAATTCTTAGTAGTTTGTTGGCTACAAAGAATGGGATACTTAAGTAAAGAATTAGTACCTTTGCACAAAATTTGAAACAAACTAGAAGAGAATGAATAAAAAAGTTTTTTTACCTTACTGCATGGTGATAGCCAGCTTGTTAGTAGGGTGTAACAACGAAACTAAAAAAGAGGAAGCTGTAGATTTGAAAAATCCATTATTAGCCAAGTACGAAACTAACTTTGAAGTCCCTCCTTTTGACCTGATCAAAGATGAACACTTCAGACCTGCTTTTAAAGAGGCTTTGAAAGTACATGAGGCAGAAATTGATTCTATTTTGAAGATCGATGAACCTGCTACTTTCGCCAATACCATCCTTGCATTAGAGAATGCAGGACAACTATTAAACCGTGTATCGACTGTGTTTTACAACTTGAACAGTGCAAATACAAATGACACGATTCAAGCTATTGCAAAGGACCTTGCCCCGGTAATGTCTGCGCATAGAGATGAGATCAATCTGAACCCAGAGCTTTTCAAACGCGTGAAAACCGTTTATGACCAAAGAGCAAATGCTGGTTTAGATGCAGAAGATCAAAAATTATTAGAAGAAACATACAAAGGATTTGTTCGTTCGGGAGCAAACCTGAAAGATGAGGATAAAGAGAAATTAAAGAAAATCAATGCTGAACTTTCTGTTTTATCGACTCAATATGGTCAGAACCTATTGGCTGAAACCAATGCCTTTGAAATGGTTGTTGACAAAGAGGAAGATTTAGCCGGATTACCAAAAGAATTGAAGGCCGCGGCAGCTGCTGAGGCAAAAGCTAAAGGAAAGGATGGCAAATGGTTATTTACATTACAGAACCCTTCTGTAATGCCATTCTTGCAATATGCGGATAACCGTGAATTGCGCAAAAAGATTTGGGATGCTTACCAATTGCGCGGTAACAATGACAATGATGCAGATACAAAAGAAATCTTGATCAAGATTGCCAACCTACGTTTGGAAAAAGCAAAATTGTTGGGTTACTCTTCACATGCGGCTTATGTCCTTGAGGAATCTATGGCTGAAAACCCTGCTAACGTAAATGCCTTATTGAACAAAATCTGGACTCCAGCATTAGCAAAAGCGAAAACTGAAGCTGCGGATATTCAAAAAGAAATCGAAGTTGCTAAAGATACGTTCAATGTAGCACCATACGACTGGAGATATTACCAAGAGAAAATCCGTCAAAAACGTTATGCATTGAATGAGGAAGAAATTAAACCTTATTTCAGTTTAACGGATGTTCGCGAAGGAGCTTTTGCTACTGCAAACAAACTTTGGGGAATTTCATTTGTCGCTTTGAACAATGTTCCTGTTTACCACCCTGAGGTTGAAGTATACGAGGTTCGTGATAAGGATGGTTCTCACTTAGGTTTGTTATATGCTGATTTCTTTCCTCGTGCTTCTAAACGTTCTGGAGCATGGATGACATCATACAGGTCTCAAGCTCGTGAGAATGGAAAACGTGTCGCTCCTGTGATCTCTATCGTATGTAATTTCACAAAACCAGTTGGTGATAGTCCTGCATTGTTGACATTTGATGAAGCAACTACTTTATTCCATGAATTTGGCCACGCCCTACATGGTTTATTCTCAAATGTAAAATACAGAAGCTTAGCAGGAACTTCCGTTCCGCGTGACTTCGTAGAACTTCCTTCGCAGATCATGGAAAATTGGGCTGCTGATCCAGAAGTATTGAAAACATATGCCAAGCATTTCCAAACAAAAGAAGCTATTCCTGATGCATTGATCGAGAAAATGCAAAAAGCGGGAACCTTCGACCAAGGTTTTGCTACAGTTGAATACCTAGCAGCATCTATGTTGGATATGAATTACCATAGCGCAACTGCTCCAATCAAAGCCAAAGCAAATGAATTTGAAAAATCAGCAATGGATAAAATTGGATTGATTGATGCCATTATCCCTCGTTATAGAAGTTCTTATTTCCAACACATCTTCAGTGGTGGTTATTCTGCAGGTTATTATAGCTATATCTGGTCTGAGGTATTAGATTCAGATGCATTCGCTGCATTTAAAGAGAAAGGTCTTTATGATCAGAATACAGCAGCTTCCTTCCGTAGCAACATCCTTGAAAGAGGTGGCACAGGAAATCCTGCTGAGATGTACCGCAAATTCCGCGGTGCGGATCCGGACCCAATCCACCTGATGAAAAAGAGAGGATTGAACTAATCAAAAAAAGCGCCTAGGATAACCCAGGCGCTTTTTTTATGCTGTATCAGCCGTGAATTACTTAATCACGCCCAATTCCTTACCTACTTTTGTAAAGGCTGCAATAGCTTTGTCTAAATGTGCTTTTTCGTGTCCTGCTGAAATCTGCACACGGATACGTGCTTTTCCTTGAGGCACTACCGGATAATAGAATCCAATGACATAAATTCCTTCATCCAACATCTTGGAAGCAAACTCTTGCGCTAATTTAGCGTCATAAAGCATTACTGGGACGATAGGATGGAAGCCTGGTTTGATATCAAATCCAGCTTCGGTCATTTTCTCACGGAAGTATTTGGTGTTATCTTCTAGCTTATCACGGAGTTCAGTTGTTTCGCTCAACATATCCAAGACAGCAACAGATGCGCCGGCGATAGCAGGTGCCAAAGTGTTGGAGAAAAGGTATGGGCGAGAACGCTGGCGAAGCATATCGACAATTTCCTTGCGACCAGAAGTGAATCCTCCAGATGCACCTCCTAAAGCTTTTCCTAAAGTTCCGGTGATAATATCTACACGGTCGATTACATTGAACAATTCGTGCGTTCCGCGGCCTGTTTTCCCGATAAAACCAGAACAGTGTGATTCATCGATCATAACTAAAGCTTCGTACTTATCGGCTAGGTCACAGATCTTATCCAATGGCGCTACGGATCCATCCATGGAGAAAGCACCATCCGTTACGATTATCTTATGTCTAGCTCCAGAAGCAGCCTTTAATTGTGCTTCTAGATCTTCCATATCACAGTTTTTGTATCGGAATCTTTGCGCTTTACACAGGCGAACTCCATCAATGATGGAAGCATGGTTCAACTCATCAGATATGATTGCATCTTCAGGACCTAACAAGGGCTCAAATACACCTCCATTTGCATCAAATGCTGCTGCATATAAAATGGTGTCCTCAGTTCCCAAGAACTTTGAAATCTTAGCTTCTAATTCTTTGTGGACATCTTGAGTACCACAAATAAAACGTACCGAAGACATTCCATAGCCATGACTATCGATTGCCGCTTTTGCTGCCGCCACAACTTTTGGATGTGAAGACAGTCCCAAGTAGTTATTCGCACAGAAGTTGATTACTTCCTGTCCTGTACTGATTTTGATATCTGCTCCTTGAGGAGTTACAATAATGCGTTCTTCTTTGTACAAACCTGCATCCTTAATTTCTGCAAGTTCTTTTTCAAGGGCTGGTTTTAGAGTTTTATACATAGTATTTCAATTAATCCGCAATAAATATAACCTTTTTTTATCTCACCCCCTTACGAAAACGTTTGCCCTAAATTCATTATCCCATGAAAGCCAGAACTATAGCTCCATTCTCAAAGAAAAATGCCCCGAATAGATGGTCTATTGGGGGCATTATCCTTTTTGAGTTCTTTTTCTTGATTACTTAACTCTCTTCCAGGTTTCAGTACGCCCGATGAGGCTAATTCCGATGTAGCCACGGATATCTAGCTGGTCATCACCCTTTAGGGTCATTTTACAGCTATAGGTTTTTCCTGATTTAGGGTCATAGATCTGACCATCTACATAGGTTTTACTTTCTTTACTGAAATCGGTTAAGATTTCTAAGCCTTGGATATTCCTGCTCCTCAATTTGGGATCAGGATTTTTCACATCTTTTTTTGAGGCATCTTTAACCCAATAAAGCTTGCCAAAAAACTTGTCGTTCTTCTTGTAGATTTCGATTCTTCCCTCCCCACTTGGATTTTGCCATTTCCCAATAATTGGATCATTATTTTGTGCGAATAATACCATGGAGAATAATAGGGCGCAGAATGTTGCAACTATTTGTCTCATAACCTTTGATGTTTAAAATTGTTGGATGAATATACACATATTTTTCTATGTTAGCATAATATTATTTTTGTTACCCCTAAAAATACCGTCCAATAAACCGCTTTATTGGCATTAATTTTGAACAATTTTTAACTACACAAATTATTTAAGTTATGAGGTTCATTATTAGTCTATTAGTTACAGGTTTAGTAGTTGCAATCGCATCATGGATTATTCCTGGAGTAACTGTTGCTGGTTTTGGATGGGCTATCCTAACGGGTTTAGTTATTGGCTTGGTGAATGCGATTGTAGGTGGAATTCTACGTTTATTTACTTTCCCATTGAATTGGTTAACATTTGGTCTGGTATCATTTATCATTACAGTTCTGATGATTATGCTTTCAGATAAAATCATGGGTTCGAAATTTGATGTAGCAGGGTTTTGGCCTGCGTTCTTTTTTGCCATCATCGTTGCGATTATCGAAATGTTGATCGGACGTATGGGCAGCGATAATAAATAACTCAAAAAAAAACCGCTAATTTTAAAACAAACGGACTGCTCAGCTGAATGGCTGGGCATTTCTGTTTTAAACAAAAAATGGGTTTGACCATGCCAGCCAAACCCAATTGATATAAAGAGAAATTGTTACTATTACTTTTTTGTTTTCTTCATTTTATTGATCCAGATCATCACGCCTGTTATCGGCAATGAGGTTGCGATCAGACAGGAAATAAAATAAAGCATTTTTGTAAATGGGCCATAGATATCCCCGATATGCAATGCCTTTATGGAAGCAGAAGCTCTTTGGTTAAATGGTTTCTCGCGGAAGACATCTCTCTCCAGCACTTCACCACTATACTGGTCTAAGGTTAATTTGTCTCCAGCTGAAGGAGCAAAGAAACCTGTTCTGTTTTTACTGATTGAAACTGTCCCTACGCTATCTTTTGCAAAGTTGATAGTGACATCGCCATCATAAGGCAGGACTTTATTAACGGCCAAAATGGTCTCTTCAATGCTCATCGGTATTTTTCCATCCGCAGGTAATGTAGATAGGATAGGAGCTTTCTCTTCTTTTGGAGCATCTGGAGATTTATAGGTTCCCCATGTTTTTTGCCAGCCCGCACGATACCAATCAAATGACCAAAAGGGGCCCGTAACGGCCATCAAGAACAGAATGATACAGCTGTAGAAACCCAGCGTATTGTGAAGGTCATGATTGAGCCTTTTCCAATTCGCCGACCAACGGATGTTTAATCCGTTTTTCCATGCTCTCATTTTATTAGGAAACCAAATGACGATACCTGTAATCACGCCTAATAAAAACAATAAGGTAGCTGTTCCCGTAATCCAAGAACCAAGCTTTCTGTTTTCAACACCTTCAATGATCGGCTCTTCAATTTCATTCAACAATAACCAACGGTGCAAACCGAACATCTTTTGCATAAACTCTGCGGTCTTGGTTTTCACATCCGAAGGATCACCGATTACCTGACCTGTATAAGGATTTACGGCCAACTGGTTTGCTCTCGGACCACGACCACCAGCAGGCCCTCCAGGACCAGCAGGGGCAGCTCTCTGCGGACTTTTGCTTTCCCCAACTTTTGCTTCTACGGGTCTTAGAGGTTTTTCAGCTGTTGCACCTTCCTTTACATCCGTCCTGTCTCCAGGTTTTTGTCCTTCTTGACCTTTGGAATTTTCAGGTTTTCCTTCTTTTTCCTTCCCTTCCCCGTCCTTTTCTTTTTTATTGTACATGAAAAATGTAGGAGCATTATCGGCATATGGTACTTTTACACCTACTATTTTACCTTTTACTTCTGGCGTAATAGCGGCCAACAATTGATCTGCATTTTTCTTCTGTCCTTCAACTTTTACTTTATTGAACTCAGGCATTGCCAATGCCCTGATTTCAGTATTATAGGTGTAGATTGTACCGGTGATACAAACGATAAAAACCACGATCCCGGATATCAACCCTCCCCACAAATGGATGTCGTTAAAAAGTTTCCTTACTTTCATCCATGTTGATTTTTTTTGTACTCTTTTACTCATTTTCTCTTTATACTACTGTAATGAAAAAATCAGGTGAGCAAAATTCTGCACACCTGATATAATATTTTGTTGATATCTTAATAAATTCCGATATACTGGTTACCCGTTTTATTCACAAGTTTTGCCCCTACTGACATCTCTCCAGATTTTCTGTTGAACACATAGATGTTTCCATCTTTACCAACTGGTGCGATAGCAATAAATACATCATCCCCTTCCAATGCAATATTTTGGATCTGACGGAAATTCAATTCGTCTTGGTTTGGAATGTTATATTTTCTAGCGGTATTATTTTTTAGATCTACCCTCGCAATATATCCCCCCTTACCAGCTACATTGTACACAACGTATCCTATTCCATCACCTACATATTTCCATGTTTCGATGTATGAATCTTTAACCCCTAAAGCCTGATCTAAACTAAATGCGTATGAAGCATCATATTCATTGCTTGTACCATCGATTCGTAAGATCTTAGAACCACCACCGCCTACTGCTTCGCCTGAGGTAGCTTGGTAAACATGACCATCTGTACCTACATACTGAAGAGTACTACGGTATCCATTGGTATTACCTCTTGTTTTGTTAGAAGTAAGGATTTTAGGATTTGTTAAAGAAGGGTAGTCTAACACCAAAGTTTTAGCCCAGCTTTTCAAACCATTTCTATCATTTTCCCAAGTAGGTTTTCCATCAGTTCCAAGGGTGAATTTTGAAGTATTATGTTTTGAAACTGCTGCTCCAATAAATACTTTATTCCCAGCTTTATTGATTACAGGAACATCGATACGGCTTACATAATAACCAGCTGCAACTTCTTCAGCAGTTAATTTCAAGTCGAATTTGGTGGTTTTTGTAATCTTAGGATCATTTAAATCCAATGAAATAACATCCGTTTTTGCTGTTCTTTCTTGGTATACAAAGTTTGGCGCTTGACCAGTATAAACTGCATCATTTGCTGCTGCTCTAACTGCAATACCAACCCCTTCTGCTGCTTTCAACCAACGTGGAGCTGTACTTACATATGTAGCGGTCTCTACTTCTGGGCCTTCCGGGGTAAAGTTCTTTCCACCACGAACCCTGAATTTGTTGAAATTACCGCCATCATCACCTGTATATTGGATATTATATAAATACTTTCCATCAGCTGATGCTTGCAGACGCGCTGTTCTTGAAGATTTCACGTGCTGACCATTCGCAAACACATCGACTGAAAATGCTGGACTTTTTGCTTCCTCAGGCTTCATACTGAATACCATAGTTCCGGCATTACCGTCGCCTGGCTCCTCATCCATCAACGCACCTGAAACAGTGATCCAACGTATATCGTCTTCAGTTACTTCTTTCGGACCTTCTCCGTCTTTTGAACAACTGCTAAATATCAAACCAGTGGCAAGTATTGCATACTTTAATAGATTCGTTTTCATGTTATTAATTATTAAGAGTAATTATATATTGTTAATTGAGTAGTTCAGTTTTAAATAAAATCCCCTACCAGGCTTCTGAACGCCGAAATTATCATAAAGTTCAGCATTGAATACGTTCTTGACATCCAGTGCCAGAATGAGTTTCTTGTTAGGAAAAACATAGCTCATACCCAAATTCTGTGCGTACTGTGCCGGTGTAATAAACCAATCAGAATCTGGCCATACTGTGCTGAAAGGCGCCACATAACCAATATTGTAGAACAGGTTTAACTGAGAGGATTTTTGAATGATATTATCTAATCTATAAAGAACATTTCCATTCATGGTATAGAAAGGCTCATTAGGAATCTGTTTGTTGTAATAGGTCATCGGTTGACCAGAAGTAGGATCAAACTCTTGCTTAAACAAGGAATTGAATTTGGAAAAATTGAACAATAACGTAAGCTTGTCCTTATGGGCATAGGTCAGTTCACCTTCAAAGCCCACGGACTGAGAAAGCCCCAAATTGACATATTGGGTAAGTTCAATTTCTTGGCTGTTGATCATTTCATTAGCTCTCGGCATGATCCTGTCTTTCGTGTTCCTCCAAAAAACATTGGTTCCAACCGAAAATCTATGATCACCGAAATCATAAGTCCCTAACCTAAACCCCGCATTATAGTTGTCGCTGATTTCGGGTGAGATCCCCGGATTGGCTAGAACATTATCTTCCGGACTTCCAAAAGTTTCCATATCAACCGGCATTCTTACCGCACGTTCTCCTGAGGCCAGAAGTACCAATCGATTGAACAATTTATAAGATGCCGCAAGACCATAACCATAATTTACACGGTTGTCCTTGCTGACATTCTCAACGATCTTCGTCTGCCCGTTTTCAATTACCCCTGTATAAGAATGGCTAGCAATAGATTGTTGATAAATCTTGTAGAATAGATTTGTTGTCAACTTATTACGGAACGTTTGAGCTTCATAATTGAACGACACGACATTCTTTGCAAGATCATTCGAACTGTTGATGCCGGTATTACCATCTTTTATCAACAAGTTTTTGTCTTTTCTATCTACGGTATAAAAAACATGGTTCACGGAGAATCTATGTCCAGAAAGAATATCATAACTCAAGTTCGTCCTGATATTGGTTACCTGACGATCAATATCCGTCATCGCAGGTTTCCCCTGCTGTGCTCCATCCAGTCGACGAATAGGATCACCATTTAAATCAAGGCGGATCTGTCCGTCCCAATTGTAGGCCCAAGGAATAGTATCGAGGATATTGGTGCTTCTAAAACTATGGACAGCATTGGTATTCAAGGATAGGCCTGGCACAAATAAGTTTTTCTTATTATAAGTCAAACTCAACACATTAGCCGTGGCATCAGAGGTTCTGCCCATATAAGGAGTCCCCATGGTCTGGCCATGCTGAATCTCTTTATGAGAATCAGAGATATTATATCCTAAAAAGAAAGCATCCGCCCATTTTACATCGGTAAATCCAAACTCAAATCTTCCAGATAATGCTCTATAGCCATCAAAGAATCGTTTGGTCCTATAGTTACGACGTACAACGCCATTGGGTTCTATATATTTGGAGAATTTACCCCAGATTTCATAATCGTTGTCTGAATTCAAGAAACTCCCTGAAACCCTAGTCGTAAAACCTGTTTTCGCGTTTCTATAAAGGCCAGAAATATCTGATTGGGTAGTATTGAATGAGCCATAAGAAACAGAGGCAGATAAGTTATTGCTCGAAGTACCTTTTTTAAGAACAATATTGATTGCTCCTCCAAGCAAGTCCCCTGTTAAATGAGCAGGAAGAACCCCTTTATATACCTCGATGCGATCAATCATCGAAGGAGGGATATTATTTAAGTTAAATGAGGAACCATAGGTCGAAATTTCTATCCCATCAATGAATATCCCGACCGATCGACCCGTCATCCCATTTAAGTTATATTGTACCTCCGAACCTAGACCTCCGCTTTGACGGACCCTTACTCCTACAGTACGGTCCAAGAGTTCATTAGTTTGAATATTTCTTGTGGAAGCTTCTTTCGTTTCGATCACATTGACAGCAAACCCCTTGGTCTCAATTTCTCTTTTTACGGAATTCCCTTGTACCCGCACCTCATCAAGACTGATTTCTCCTCTTGGGTCAATATGGATATGTAAATCATAGTTGGCCTTATTGACATCAATAGGAAGTCTCTTCGATTTAATCTCAATGGAGGTCACTAAGATGGTCTGTTTTCCATAAGGAACTTGCTCCAATGTATACAAACCTTCATCATCGGAAATGCTTGCAATTGGAGTGCCCTCAATTCGCACTGTAGCTTTTGAAACAGGCGTGCCATCTACCAAATGAACTTTACCGGTTATTGTTGAATTTTGGGCAAATACAACAATACAGGTAAATAAAAATAATATGGTGAGGTAAAATTGTTTCATTATTCCAGATTAATACAGTAACTTCGACTTTCTTTAGAACAAGTCTAAATAAATACTGCTGCAAATGTAGAATTATTCTAAATAGCAAAATGACGCAATCAGAAAAAAATACTACGCAATCGGAAATTTTACCTGAAACAACCAATGGTATTTCTACCAATATGTTGGAATTAGGCACTTTAATGTATTTTACGGTACTCAAAGGCAGGCAAAAATTCAGTTTCACTTCCCCTATTGATGGCTATTTAAATCTATTGTTACTAGAAGATTCTGCGAATTGTTCCATTCAAATCCAGCAGGACAATTACCTTTTACAAGCGGGCGACAACATGTTGATCCATATGAATAAAGGTGACCTATTTGATTTGAAGAGCATCTGTCTAGACAACCGCATCCTTCTGATGTTAATCCCCAGTGATAAGCTCTTAGTCTTCCATGACAAGTACATTGCAGACCAAGAACGGTTTCAACATGGATTGCTAACTAAAGCGGACGGCAGGATTGCTCTTGCTTTGCAACAAATTTTCGAGCTGTACGAAGCTGATTCCTATATCAATCAATTAAAGATCCAGTCCCTTTTGCTGGAAGTCATTATCCATCAGGTGGAGAGCCTCTTTGTGGAAAATGAAAACAAGGAAATCATTGCCAATAAGAATCATTATGAAAAGATCCAAATGGCTAAAAAGCTAATTGATGAAGATCTTTCAAAAAACCATACCATTTCAGAATTGGCAAAATCAGTGGGCACCAATGAGCAATACCTAAAGAAACATTTCAAGCAGTTCTATGGAAAGACCATCATGAACTATATTACTGAAATGAAAATGGAACATGCAAAAAAGCTGATCCTGATGGGCAAATACCGTATTTCTGATGTGGCAAGGATGACTGGCTATAAGCATTCCACCCATTTCACCACCGCCTTTAAAAAGTATTTTGGAATTATCCCCAACTCACTTCGATACACTTTCTTAGTGGCTCATGAAGGCGTACAGGCCATCCCTGAGTTGTTGAGCAACTTACCTATTTTCTAAGAATTACTCCATCTATTTTATTAAATAAAAAAGCTGTTTACTTCATTGTAAACAGCTTTACTCTTTATAGATATTGGTTAAAATTTATAACTCAATGTACCGGTAAAACTTCTTGGTGGAATCGGGTTTACACTATAGTTCTCATGCACGTAATAGTTAAAGGCATTTCCGATATTGCTAACCTTTCCTAAGATGCTCCAGTTTTTATAGGTATATCCAGCTGAGAAATCAAATGTCGTAAATGGATCCACTGCGATCAATCTGTTTACACCTTCTTTCTCATTTACTTTGCTGTTGTTCCAACCTGCATTTCTCTTACCTGTATAGAATGTCGAGAATCCTAGTTTCAACCCTTTGAAACTTCCATTTTGAAGGGTATAGAATACAGTTCCATTTGCAGAATGCGCTGTCGTTCCTACCAAGCGAACCCCTTCTACATTTCCGTTTTCATTGGTTTCCAAATAACGCATAAAGTTGTAACTATATCCGGCCATAACGTTCAGGCCTTCGGCAATTTTACCGGTCAAATCTAACTCAACACCATCAGAGGCAGTCTTTCCGGTAAATTCTTTCATGTTAGGATCTTTTACCGTTCCGTCAGCTTCAATGATGGTCTGTGCAAACTTATTGTTCTGAATTCTGTACCAGGTCAGGTTTGCCGATAGTCTGCCATTGAAGAAATCATTCTTAACACCAGCTTCATACTGATCGATCAATGATGGACCCATAGGTTGGAAATTTAAATCATAACCTGAGTTTGAAGTGAAGTTATTCGCATAACTAGCATAGATGCTCATGGTCGAAATAGGCTGATAGATCAAGGCCAACTTTGGAGACCATGCTTTATCTACCTTACTTCCCATATCTTCGCCATCTTTACCTTTGTTAGGCGTTACTGTCGTTTCTCCAGTTGCATAGTCATACACCTCTGCATTCTTGGTTTTTTGATAAGTATATCGGATCCCAGCAAGGATTTTAAACTCCTTAGTTAAGGAAATCAAGTCTTGTGCAAAGACTCCATAACGGTTGATATCGGTTGTAGTTCTTGTTTTCAAATCAACACCTGGCATATCTGAACGCATCATAGCGGTATAGGGATTAAAAACATTGATGCTATCGTATGCTGTACTTGGCTTATTGTCCAATCCCGCCCCATAGATATTGAAAGCATAGTTTTTGGTATTGGATTGATCTGCATCAGCTCCAATTAAGATCTGATGTTTTATATTTCCCGTTTGCACATTCCCCTTCACGTTCAATTGCTGGTTGAAACTTAGTTCATCTTGCTCAGTCCTGTTTAAAGCACGAGCGGCCATTCCTGTAGCTTTGGCTTGGATACGTTCAGATCCATAATAATCGCGACCATATTGTTGGTAACTGGCTATGGCCTGTAAATTCCAGTTATCTGAAAAGACATGCTCAAAATTGATCTGTCCATTTGAAGAATTGGTTTTATTGAATGCCCAAGGCGTATTAATAAAGGTATTTCTACCGACCTCCTTATTGATCTTTCCATCCACTGAACCTATTCCAAAATCAGGCGTATAATCTGATTTCAAGTAATCAAACATAAAGTTCAAACTGGATTTCTCCGACATCTTATATAATAGGGAAGGATTGATATAATATCTCTTGCTTTCAACATAATCCCTATAACTTTCTGCATATTCTCCTGTTCCGACAACCCGAAAAGCTAGTTTATCTGAAATCGGGCCATACACATCCACGATAGGCTTGTATTGGTTATAACTCCCCATACGCATGGATACCTCTCCACCATATTCAAATTTGGGCTTTTTGGTCACCAAGTTTACTACTGCCCCTCCAGTAACACCTCCATACAGAATAGCAGCACTCCCTTTTAAGATCTCAACAGACTCTAAAGTACTGGCTTCAATGGATCCACCATTGTTCGTACGTGCACCGTTCTTAAAGATATTATTGGACCCTAGGCTATAACCTCGCGCAAAGAAATTCTCATTAACACCACCACGATTTGCTCCCATAGCTACCCCATTGGCATTCTTTAAGGCATCGCTCAACCTATTGATTTGCTGATCTTCGATCACTTGCGCATTGACAATCTGAACCGCTTGCGGTAAATCACGGTCTAGGATTCCAGCCTTTCCAACATTAAGGACTTTATCATTTAAAGAATTATATCCTGTCACTTCCACTTCTTGGATGTTGTGATTAGCTGGCTTTATTACGATGGTCCCCAGATTTGTGTTTGTTTCCTTTGGATTAACGAATACCGACTCCTTTACATACCCAACGCCAGTTACTTCCAGATTGAAGGTACCTGTATAAGGAACATATAGTTCAAAGTAACCATTCTCATCAGACATGGTAACTTTATCCTTGACTTTGATGTTCAGTCCGGAGATCGATTCATTGTTATTGCTACTAACTTTCCCTTTTACAGTCGTTTGAGCATTGGCGGCAGTGTAGATCGTAGTCGCTCCAAGCAGAGCAAGTAGATATGATGTTTTCATGGTATTTATTTGTACTGATTCTAAATAGTGCTGCAAAAGTAATGTCGGGGTAACATTAAAAAAATAAACAATCCGATAAAAACATTCACATTCCGAAATTTTTACCAAAAAAATAAGCTGTCCCTCGAAAGGGACAGCTTATCTAATATCTATTTGTACCTGGATTAGAATTTCCAACGAACAAAAGCTTCGATAGCTTCATAGTTCGCCAATCCTAATTGGTGGTACAATCCAGCTGTTTCGCTAGTACGATCTTCAGCACGAACCCAAAACTCTCTTGGATCATCTCCTGGGAATACAGGAAGATCTTTTTGAGATTGGTGTTTGAAGATTGCTAACCTTTTGCGTTTCACCTCTTGTGGAGAAAGTGGAACCGCCATTTCGATATCATGGATCGGATATTCGTGCCATGCACCTCTATATAACCATAACCAACAATCTTTAGTCCATTCGTCGGTTTCTCTCAATCGCAATAAAGCTTCAAGGATAATATCGAAACAAACTTTATGGGTACCATGTGGATCTGCAAAGTCACCGGCAGCAAAAACCTGTTGAGGTTTCACTTGGCGAAGCAATTCCATGGTCTGCTGGATATCATCTTCAAAATCGATCTCCTTAGAGAATTTACCGCGATCATAGAACGGAAGGTCCATAAAGTGGATATTCTCATCAGGAAGGCCTACGAAACGAGCTCCAGCAATAGCTTCACCCTTACGGATAAGTCCTTTGATCGTTCTGATGATTTCAGGGTCTACCTGATTAGGCTTTTTAACTTTAAAGAATTCACGAGCCTCATCATAGATCTTACGCGTAACGCCATTATCATCTTCCACGACTACCGCATAGTCTTGAACGAATTCCAAATAACGTAACACATCATCGTCCCAAACAGCGGTATTACCAGAAGTTTGATAAGCCACATGTACATTATGACCTTGATCAGCCAAACGAATGAAAGTACCTCCCATTGAGATCACATCATCATCAGGGTGTGGAGAAAATAAGATTACATTCTTTTGTGCTGGTTCAGCTCTTTCAGGGCGGTTAGAATCATCCACACCTGGTTTACCACCTGGCCAACCTGTAATGGTACGTTGTAATTCATTGAAAATACGGATGTTGATGCTATAAGCAGTACCTTGCTCAGTAATTAATTGAGCCATACCATTATTGTTATAGTCATCATCGGTAAGTTTCAGGATAGCTTTATCCAAATGCAATGAAAGCCAAACAACTGCTTTTTTTACTAATTTGTCTGTCCATACCACATCATGCGCCAACCAAGGTAGGTTAAAGCGGGTCAAGGCTGAAGCAGCATCTTCATCCAAGACAAACTCAACATGATCAGACATCTGAAGATAAGTCGCAGGAATATCAGAAGAAATTTCCCCTTCAACCGCTTTCTTCACGATTTCAGCTTTCTTCTCGTTCCATGCCATCAATACAATTTCCTTGGCTTTGAAAATCGTCCCTACACCCATGGTAATCGCTTTTGTTGGTACATTTTCCTTACCACCGAAGTCGCGTGAAGCATCTCTTCTTGTAAGGTCATCTAAGGTGACCAAGCGAGTACCTGAGTTTGGCGCAGACCCTGGTTCATTGAAACCAATGTGTCCTGTACGACCAATACCCAATAATTGGATATCTAAACCTCCTAAGCTGGAGATTTTCTGTTCATAGCCTTCACAGAAAGCCTGAACCTTGTCTTCTGCAAGTGTTCCATCTGGAATATTGATGTTCTCTTTGGGAATATCAACATGATTGAACAAATGCTTGTTCATGAATGCTACATAACTTTGTTCTGCAGTCGGAAGCATCGGGTAATACTCATCCAAGTTGAAAGTAACAACGTTTTGGAAGCTTAATCCCTCTTCCTTGTGCATTCTAACAAGTTCTTTGTAGACTTTTACTGGCGTTGCTCCGGTCGCTAGACCTAAAACTGCCTTTTCCCCTTTTGCATGCTTATCTTTAATGATAGCAGCGATGCGCTCAGCAACTTTAACAGAAGCTTCGTCTTGAGAGGGGTATACCGTTACTGGAACTTTCTCAAAGCGGGTTTCCTCTAATAAATTTAATCTTGCCATTTAAATTGAAAAATACCTTAGTGAGCCTCAAATTTAACAATTTATAAGGCTGTACGTGCATAAAATGCAAATCTTTTTGATTTTGTAACCGTTTTCAACGAAAATCACAGCTACAGCAATTATTTTAATCAATAATTATTAAAACAGACAGATATTTATTTATTAATAT